>NZ_MIER01000003.1:0-890 GCF_003590315.1 Reichenbachiella sp. MSK19-1
GTCGCATCAGCTCCAGGTACAGTAGTAGCGATTTCTTGCGCTGTGTTATCGTTTAGTCCAGTGAACCATTCGAAGGTGTAATCAGTGAAAGGATCACCATTGTCAAGCGTGATGGTAATCTGACCATTGTATTCACCAGAAATAGTTTCTGCGAGATTACAGACGGAGTTGTTGACCGTAGCACCTGGTGTTGCATCCTCTGTAGCTGTATAAGCCGCCGGAGGGTTGTTGTTGATGGTGACGGAAATAGGATCTGCTTCACATCCTGAGTTTTGATCCAATACCACTACTGTATATATACCGTTGTTTAGGTTTTGGATATTCTCAGTAGTTGCTCCAGCAACTGCTACTGCAGTAATACCCGTAGCACTTCCGTTTTTGAGGTCAAAGATGTTGTCTCCGTCTTCGATTACTTTAGCTGCATCAACTGAGGAGCCATAGTACCAAGTGTACTCGAGGTTCGTGGTAGCAGCGGCACCCGCTACAGTGATGTTGTTCAATTCGATAGCACCGTTAGGATATCCTGTACCACCTTCACAAACAGTGAGGTGTGTTTCGGTAACATCAGCGGCTACATCATTGTTGACTTCAACTGTAGTTTCTTCATCGGTGATTTCGAAGGACTGTAGGTTAGAACATCCTGTTACCGTATTTGTGATTCTGACAGTGTAGTCCCCGCCAGGGATTTCGCTTAGCACGCCTTTGACAGTCGCATCAGCTCCAGGTACAGTAGTAGCGATTTCTTGCGCTGTGTTATCGTTTAGTCCAGTGAACCATTCGAAGGTGTAATCAGTGAAAGGATCACCATTGTCAAGCGTGATGGTAATCTGACCATTGTATTCACCAGAAATAGTTTCTGCGAGATTACAGACGGAGTTGTTGACCGTAGC
>NZ_MIER01000004.1:0-968 GCF_003590315.1 Reichenbachiella sp. MSK19-1
CTCATCAGTACCAACTACACCAACAGTAGTAAGTCAAACAACCTCAGACACAACACCAGTGATCACAGGTACAACAGGCACAGGCGGAGCATTGCTATCTGGTGAAACGATGACAGTAACTATAAACGGCGCAACGTATGCAGTCACTCCTGACGCAAGTGGTAACTGGAGTGTAGATACAGAAACCGCTACGCCAGCGAGTGGTACTTTGGGAGCCTTTAGTGATGGCAATACTTATCAAGTAGTCGCGACAGTAACCGATGGGGCAGGCAACAGTTCAACGGACGCGAGTTCAGACGAGTTAGTGATAGACACGACGGATCCAACCGTACCAACTGTAGTGAGTCAAACAACCTCAGACACAACACCAGTGATCACAGGTACAACAGGCACAGGGGCAGCATTGCCATCAGGCGAAACGATGACAGTAACGATCAACGGCGCTACATATAATGTAACCCCTGACGCAAGTGGCAACTGGAGTGTAGACACAGAGACAGCTACGCCAGCGAGTGGTACTTTGGGAGCCTTCAGTGATGGCAATACTTACCCAGTAGTAGCAACTGTGACAGACGGAGCGGGTAACACTGCAACAGATGCGAGCACCGATGAGTTAGTTATTGACTCATCAGTACCAACGACTCCAACAGTAGATGCTTTGACTTCTAACGATACAACACCAGTGATCACAGGAACAACAGGCACAGGTGGAGCTTTGCCATCCGGCGAGACGATGACAGTAACGATCAACGGCGCTACATATAATGTAACTCCTGATGCAAGTGGTAACTGGAGTGTAGACACAGAGACAGCTACGCCAGCGAGTGGTACTTTAGGAACATTCACAGACGGCAACACTTACCCAGTTGTAGCAACTGTTACAGACGAAACAGGCAACACAGCCACAGATGGTAGCACCGACGAGTTAGTGATAGACACAACTGATCCAACGACTCCAACAGTAGATG
>NZ_MIER01000005.1:0-5643 GCF_003590315.1 Reichenbachiella sp. MSK19-1
GTAGTTCCTGTGGTCACACCGTCTTCTAGTACGCTGTTGATTTCAAATGAACCTGTACCGTCACAGTTTTCATTGTCTACCAGCGTAAACTCAGAAGAAGTAATAGTGATCGTAGTAGGATCTTCAACGAGTGTGTATGAAGCTTCCGAGAAACATGTGTTGTTCGGGCTGCTGTTATCAATGACTTTAACTGTATACGTACCGGCAGCTAGACCAGATATAGCGTTCTTCGTTGCATTAATGGCCTCAGAGCCTAGTAGGGTAGAAGCAGTGATTTCATTGGCAGCAATCGAAGTGTCAGTACCTCTGTACCACTCGAAAGTATATCCAGTGGTGGTGGTAGTTCCTATACCATTTTCTATAGCGACACTCAAAGCACCGTCACCAGTGTTAGCAGTCGCATCACAGTATGAGTCATCTGATTTAGCAGTGAGTACAATGTTAGGAAGTTCGAACACATCATCAATAGAGAAGAAGAACACCGAACTAGAGCAGTCACTCGTCGTGTTGGTGATGGTGACTTGGTAGTCTCCTTCACTTAGTCCTTCTAGTCTGTTGTTATTTGCACCAGCTATGGTTCCACCATGTGCACCGCCACCTTGTACTTCGAAATCAAAGGTATAGTTGGCAGTGGTTGCTACGACAGCTCCGTCTTCTAGTACGCTGTTGATTTGGAATGAACCTGTACCGTTACAGTTTTCATTATCTACCAAGGTGTACTGAGCGGAAGTAATCGAAATCGTAGCAGGATCTTCGATAAGGGTATAAGAAGCAACTGACTCACAAGTATTGTTCGGGTCAGAGGTGTCTACTACGACTACCGTATAGGTACCCGCACTTAGATTTTCGATTCCAGAACCATTGATCGTTGCTGAACCCCTATTTGTACCATTTGCGGTGATATTGTTGGCCGCAATAGAAGTATTAGTACCTCTGAACCATGTGAAACTATAGCCAGCAGTAGTTGTTGTGCCAGGTACAGCAGTTTCTACCTCAACACTCAATGCACCATCACCAGTGTTAGCAGTCGCATCACACCAAGGATCATTTGTTTTGGCAGTGAGTACGATGTTTGGCAAGTCATATACATCATCAATGGTGAAGTGGAATACCGAACTAGAACAATCACTCGTCGTGTTGGTGATGGTGACTTGGTAGTCTCCACCACTCAGACCTTCTAGTCTGTTGTCATCTGCACCTGCGATCGTACCGCCATGTGCGCCACCGCCTTGTACTTCGAAGAGGTATTCATAATCCGCAGTAGTTCCTACAACAGCTCCATCTTCTAGTACACTGTTGATTTGGAACGAACCTGTGCCGTTACAGTTTTCATTGTCTACCAAGGTGTACTGAGCGGAAGTAATCGAAATCGTAGCAGGATCTTCGATAAGGGTATAAGAAGCAACTGACTCACAAGTATTGTTCGGGTCAGAGGTGTCTACTACGACTACCGTATAGGTACCCGCACTTAGATTTTCAATGCCAGATCCATTGATCGTTGCTGTTCCTGCATTTGTACCATTTGCAGAGATATTATTAGCTGCATTTGCGGTGTTAGTACCTCTGAACCATGTGAAGCTATAGCCAGCAGTAGTTGTAGTGCCAGGTACAGCAGTTTCTACCTCAACGCTCAATGCACCATCACCAGTATTAGCAGTCGCATCACACCAAGGATCGTTTGTTTTGGCAGTGAGTACGATGTTAGGAAGTTCAAATACATCATCAATAGAGAAGAAGAATACCGAACTAGAACAATCACTCGTCGTGTTGGTGATGGTGACTTGGTAGTCTCCTTCACTCAAATCATCAAGCTTGTTAGGTGTCAGTGGGTCAATCGATCCACCGTGAGCACCACCACCTCTTGCTTCGAAAACGTAACTGTAGTCTGTAGTCAAGTCATAGCTAAGGTCGACAACAGCACTTTGTCCATCTTCAAGGATGTCAGTGATTTCGAAAGAACCTGTACCGTTACAGTTGGCATTGTCTACGATGGTGTAATCGTCTACTCCTAAGGTAACTGTCGGAGTAGTATCTGGAACAGTAAATGTCGCTGTGGTTACACACGTTTCGTCTGGTGACGAAGTGTCTGTTACTTCGATGGTGTAGTCTCCACTCGCAATGTTTTCCAAGGCCAATGATGCACCAGCCGATGAGCCAGAGATATTGGTGATCCCTGTTCCGGTAACTTCACTGCCAGCAGTGGCTGCTGTACCTGTATACCATTGGTAACTGTAGGTGCCAGTAGCACCAGTTACACGCCAGTTCAAGACGCCATTGCCTCGGTCATCTTCTACGATACAGTAGTCATCTCCTTGTCCTAATGTGATGACCACAGTCGGCGCTTCGGAGTTGTCTAGAATTTCTATTTCGAATGCAGAGGTCTCACAGCCTTTTTGCGTATGTGTCGCTACTACGAAGTAGGTACCTGCTAACTGTCCTGATAGGGTAGCAGCACTTTCTCCTGAGATCGCTGTACCTGATACTGCATTTTTGTACCATTCATAGCTATAGTCTGACGCATCGTCGGTGATCATCGCATCGGTGATCGTGATCTCTCCTGTACCACTACAGTCTACGATGTGTGTGATATTCGCATCTGTAATTGTATGTACTTCAGGAACGTCTTGAATGGTTACTGTTTGTGTGGTTTGACAGCCGTTGGCCGTGTTACCAGCAGCTCCTAATCGATCGATGTAGACGATATAGTCTCCTGGATCTAAATCTTCTATCGTAGAAGTGGTGACATTGCTTTCGGTCGCTTTCAATTCATCTCCAGCAGATTCACTGCCTACTTCGTACCATGTGAAAGCAAACGTGCCAGTTTGGGTTGTATCTCCAACATCTTTTCGAGCTGTTACCGTGATTGATCCATTTCCTCCCGCTGGGAAAGTGACATCACAGATCGTGTTGTCTACATGACTGTAAGAGTCTACGATAGGAGCGAAAGATCTTTGTTGGATTTCGTCCGTAGCAGACGCTGAAAAACACTGTGCAGTACTTCCTGGGTTAAATGCAGGGTCTGATTTTTCTCGAGCCACTGCAGTATAGGTGCCTGCTGGCAATCCTGTGAAGGTCACTTCTGCACCTTCAGCTTCTCCACTCGCATCGATGATTTTAGGGAAGGTTTCACCATCTACCGTGTAGGTGGTGAATTTATCCGCTGGCACACCTGATCCAGAGTATAGATAGATGAAATATTCGGATATATCATCTACTTCTCCATCGACGTATCCATCGTTGAGTACATCAATATCAGCAGTGGCGCCTGAGGTCTGTCCTGTGATCGCATCCGCAGGGGTAAAGGCTACTGATGAAGTGGTGGCTATGTCCATCGTCGTACCACTGTTGTTGTAGATGATACCTGTCGCACCACTAGGGCTTGCGATGACTTCTTCTCCATCTTCGAATGTACCAGTGAGGTTGATGTATTCGATATCAATGTTGTCAGATAATCCTACGGTAGCTTCCCCATCGTCTGGACACTCTTCTACGTGTTTGATCGCAATGGTCGTGGTAGCTTGCTGACCTAGGAAGGACAGGTCAAATACTTCCTGTGATCTACATCCTGTAGAGGCATCAATCATCACCAAAGTATAGAGTCCTGATGGAATACCTGCTAGTGAAGCAAAACCAGCGGTTCCTGCACCAGGTGTAGTACTCACAGTAACACTAGCAGATGCATCACTGGCCAAACTAGCTCCAGTAGTTAAGATTGTTCCAGCACTTGGATCGTCCGCAAAATCAAGCGAACCTTCATACCATTCGAAGGTGATATTTGCTCCATTAGGATTATCGGTTACATCTGCTACGATCGTTCCATAGGCATCACAGCTGGTAGGAATCAAACCACTGACTCCTCCTTGGTTGGTACCTGTACTGATCAGTGCAGTAGGTTCGGTAGCCGTTACATCGTCTACAATCTCAACGGTGTATGGACTACTGCTACATCCAGAAGTAGTTTCTGTAGCTACTACGGTGTAGTATCCAGCGACTTGAGCTTCTAAGGTTTCGTCCGTATCTGCCAATGCCGTACCAGCAACTACTTGCCCTTCGTACCATGCATAGGTATACACGATAGGAGTGTGGTCAGTAGGAGCACCATTGGTGTAGGTCAAAGCCTGTGGAGTCGCCACTGCTTCGCCATTCGGTGCACAAGTAGTTTGTGGGGTTTGTCCCATGACCAGTGTGATGACTGGTGTAGAGCGTTTGATCGTGATACTTTGTGATACACTACATTTTGACACGTCGTCTGTGACCACAGCGGTATAAGTACCCGCAGCGAGTCCAGTTGCGGAGTTGTCGGTATCATTTGTAGCTGTATTGGCTAGCGTACCACTCGCACTGGTATTGGTGCCTTTATACCATTGGATGGTATAGTCTGTAGTACCTGATGTTACACTTGCAGTGATTGCGCCAGTAGGCGTTCCTGCATCACAACTGTAGTCATCTTTGTCTACCACTGTATTGATCACGATTGTCGCAGGTGCATTTTCTATCTCTATTGTGATCGGATCAGAGACACAACCTGTCGCTCGGTCTGTTGCTACGACGGTATAGAACCCACCATCTAGATTGCTAATGGTTTCGTTGGCATCATCGATGACTACATTAGTATTACTACTTCCTGTTCCTTTCAAGGATAGTAAGTCAGTATTGTTTGAAATTAATTTAGCTGCATCAACGCTAGTTCCATAGTACCATTTAAAGTTATAGTCACCACTTCCAGAGATGTCATCCAGTTCGATAGAACCGTTCGGGTAAGCAGCTGCATCTTCACAGACGGTATTGTTTGTTTCGATTACATCGGCAGCTATGGAGTTGTCGATGACAACATCCACTTCATCATCAATGATACTGAAAGACTGTAGGTTAGAACAGTTCGTCGTGTTGTGTGTCAAACGAACCGTATAGTCACCGGCAGGAATCTGGCTCAGAACATTGTCAGTTGCTGATGCCGTGAAACTAGCTGATGCGATAGGTGTATCATCGTTCGATCCTAAGAACCATTCCCATGTATAGTCACCTGCAACACCAGCATCTGGCTGTACAGTGATCTGACCATTGTATAGACCAGAAGTAGCTACTGTGATATCACAAATAGAGTTGTTGATGGTAAGTGCAGGGTTAGCATCATAGTCAGCTGTATAAGCCGCCGGAGGGTTGTTGTTGATGGTGACGGAAATAGGATCTGCTTCACATCCTGAGTTTTGATCCAATACCACCACAGTATATATACCGTTGTTTAGGTTTTGGATATTTTCAGTAGTTGCTCCAGCAACTGCTACTGCAGTAATACCCGTAGCACTTCCGTTTTTGAGGTCAAAGATGTTGTCTCCATCTGTGATTACTTTAGCTGCATCAACTGAGGAGCCATAGTACCAAGTGTACTCGAGGTTCGTGGTAGCAGCGGCACCCGCTACAGTGATGTTGTTCAATTCGATAGCACCGTTAGGATATCCAGTACCACCTTCACAAACAGTGAGGTGTGTTTCGGTAACATCAGCGGCTACATCATTGTTGACTTCAACTGTAGTTTCTTCATCGGTGATTTCGAAGGACTGTAGGTTAGAACATCCTGTTACCGTATTTGTGATTCTGACAGTGTAGTCCCCGCCAGGGATTTCGCTTAGCACGCCTTTGACA
>NZ_MIER01000006.1:0-956 GCF_003590315.1 Reichenbachiella sp. MSK19-1
AGTTCACTAAATACGGTCACTTCATAATTTCCTGCTTCAGAAAAACCCATGTCAGCGGAGAAAGTATAGGTCAAGGTATCTCCTGTAGCCAATGATATCGCTGCTGTTTCACTCACCTCTTGTCTACCACTAGGGCCATCGATCCAAACCGTCAACGGTACGCTTGTCTCTGTACTTACTCCTTGATTCACATACTGTACAGTAATTTGTTCTGTCGCTCCGAGTAACGGTGATGATGCGGGAATTTCCAAATCGATTGCCGCTAGGTCATGTGCAGGACGTTCGTAAACATGAACATTATCTAACAAAAAGGCGTCTGATGCATAATCTTCCTTTTCTCCAAAACGCAACTGAAAAGTCGCTGAAAAATCCTGATCATTGGCGGCAAGTGTATCACTAACCGCTAAAGAGTTAACAACTATCCATTCATAATTATTACCAGCATTGGCATACCAGTCATAAAGAATTATCCAATCATCAGACGCACTCCCTCTCACATAAACTTTATTCTCAGCATAAGGGTAAGCACTATTCTGAGAAAAATCAAAGTCAAGTAAAAGATCATCCGTGGCAACAGATTTGTCACTCAAGTCCAAAGTGAGTACCGCTAAATTGACCGTAAACTCATAAATAGACTCTTCTCGAGCAAGCTTCATTGCGCGAGTTTCATTACCTGAATATGTCCCAATAGATACATTTCCGTTATCAGTGTCTGGTACAAAACTCCAACCCGAGAGACCTTCAAGTCCCCCTTGAGAACCAACATATACCGTATCTGTTGTGACTTCAAAATCTTCAAAATAAGGCAATCCAGCACTGTAAACCGATTGCTTAGCCGTATTAGCACGCAACGTATCATTGGATTGCACCAAATCTCCCGACAGTTCACTAAATACGGTCACTTCATAATTTCCTGCTTCAGAAAAACCCATGTCAGCGGAGAAAGTATAGGTCAA
>NZ_MIER01000007.1:0-3942 GCF_003590315.1 Reichenbachiella sp. MSK19-1
AGTAACGATCAATGGCGCAACGTATGCGGTAACCCCTGATGCAAGTGGCAACTGGAGTGTAGATACAGAAACTGCTACGCCAGCGAGTGGTACTTTGGGAACATTCAGTGATGGCAACACTTATCAAGTAGTCACAACTGTGACAGACGGAGCAGGTAACACAGCAACAGATGCGAGTACCGACGAGTTAGTGATAGACACAACTGATCCAACGACTCCAACAGTAGATGCTTTGACTTCTAACGATACAACACCAGTGATCAGCGGAACGACAGGCACAGGCGGAGCTTTGCCATCTGGCGAGACGATGACAGTAACGATCAACGGCGCAACGTATGCGGTAACCCCTGATGCAAGTGGTAACTGGAGTGTGGACACAGAGACAGCTACCCCAGCGAGTGGTACTTTGGGTGCCTTTAGTGATGGCAACACTTACCCAGTAGTAGCAACTGTGACAGACGGAGCAGGTAACACTGCAACAGATGGTAGCACCGATGAGTTAGTGATAGACACGACTGACCCAACCGTACCAACTGTAGTGAGTCAAACAACCTCAGACACGACCCCAGTGATCACAGGAACGACAGGCACAGGATCAGCATTGGCATCCGGCGAAACGATGACAGTAACGATCAACGGCGCAACGTATGCGGTAACCCCTGATGCAAGTGGCAACTGGAGTGTAGACACAGAAACTGCTACGCCAGCGAGTGGTACTTTGGGAACATTCAGTGATGGCAACACTTATCAAGTAGTCACAACTGTGACAGACGGAGCAGGCAATACAGCAACAGATGCGAGTACCGACGAGTTAGTTATTGACTCATCAGTACCAACGACTCCAACAGTAGATGCTTTGACTTCTAACGATACAACACCAGTGATCACAGGAACAACAGGCACCGGCGCAGCATTGCCATCTGGCGAGACGATGACAGTAACGATCAACGGCGCAACGTATGCGGTAACCCCTGATGCAAGTGGTAACTGGAGTGTAGACACAGAGACAGCAACGCCAGCGAGTGGTACTTTAGGAACATTCACAGATGGCAACACTTACCCAGTCGTAGCAACTGTGACAGACGGAGCAGGTAACACTGCAACAGATGCGAGTACCGACGAGTTAGTTATTGACTCATCAGTACCAACGACTCCAACAGTAGATGCTTTGACTTCTAACGACACAACACCAGTGATCACAGGAACAACAGGCACCGGCGCAGCATTGCCATCCGGCGAGACGATGACAGTAACGATCAACGGCGCAACGTATGCGGTAACCCCTGATGCAAGTGGTAACTGGAGTGTAGATACAGAAACTGCTACGCCAGCGAGTGGTACTTTGGGAGCCTTCAGTGATGGCAATACTTATCAAGTCGTAGCAACAGTGACAGACGGAGCAGGTAACACAGCAACAGATGCGAGTACCGACGAGTTAGTGATAGACACAACTGATCCAACGACTCCAACAGTAGTAAGTCAAACAACCTCAGACACAACACCAGTGATCACAGGAACGACAGGCACAGGCGGAGCTTTGCCATCTGGTGAGACGATGACAGTAACTATAAACGGCGCAACGTATGCAGTCACTCCTGACGCAAGTGGCAACTGGAGTGTAGACACAGAGACAGCTACGCCAGCGAGTGGTACTTTGGGTGCCTTCAGTGATGGCAATACTTATTCAGTCGTAGCAACTGTGACAGACGGAGCGGGTAACACAGCAACAGATGCGAGTACCGACGAGTTAGTGATAGACACGACGGATCCAACCGTACCAACTGTAGTAAGTCAAACGACCTCAGACACAACACCAGTGATCACAGGAACGACAGGCACAGGTGGAGCTTTGCCATCCGGCGAGACGATGACAGTAACGATCAACGGTGCAACGTATGCAGTCACTCCTGACGCAAGTGGTAACTGGAGTGTAGATACAGAAACTGCTACGCCAGCGAGTGGTACTTTGGGAGCCTTCAGTGATGGCAATACTTATTCAGTAGTAGCAACTGTGACAGACGGAGCAGGTAACACAGCAACAGATGCGAGTACCGACGAGTTAGTTATTGACTCATCAGTACCAACGACTCCAACAGTAGATGCCTTGACTTCTAATGATACAACACCAGTGATCACAGGAACAACAGGCACAGGTGCAGCTTTGCCATCCGGCGAAACGATGACAGTAACGATCAACGGCGCAACGTATGCAGTCACTCCTGACGCAAGTGGTAACTGGAGTGTAGATACAGAAACTGCTACGCCAGCGAGTGGTACTTTGGGAACATTCACAGATGGCAATACTTATTCAGTCGTAGCAACTGTGACAGACGGAGCGGGTAACACAGCAACAGATGCGAGTTCAGACGAGTTAGTGATAGACACAACTGATCCAACGACTCCAACAGTAGATGCCTTGACTTCTAACGACACGACTCCTGTTATTAGCGGAACGACAGGCACAGGCGGAGCTTTGCCATCAGGTGAAACGATGACAGTAACGATCAACGGCGCAACGTATGCGGTAACCCCTGATGCAAGTGGTAACTGGAGTGTAGACACAGAAACTGCTACGCCAGCGAGTGGTACTTTGGGAACATTCACAGATGGCAACACTTACCCAGTCGTAGCAACTGTGACAGACGGAGCAGGTAACACTGCAACAGATGCGAGCACCGACGAGTTAGTGATAGACACGACGGATCCAACCGTACCCACGGTAGTAAGCCAAACAACCTCAGACACAACACCAGTGATCAGCGGAACAACAGGCACAGGGGCAGCTTTGCCTGGAGATGAAAATATGACAGTAACGATCAACGGCGCAACGTATGCGGTAACCCCTGATGCAAGTGGTAACTGGAGTGTAGACACAGAGACCGCTACGCCAGCGAGTGGTACTTTGGGAGCCTTCACAGATGGCAATACTTATTCAGTAGTAGCAACAGTAATAGACGGAGCAGGTAACACTGCCACAGATGGTAGCACCGACGAGTTAGTTATTGACTCATCAGTACCAACGACTCCAACAGTAGATGCTTTGACTTCTAACGATACAACACCAGTGATCACAGGAACAACAGGCACAGGTGGAGCTTTGCCATCCGGCGAGACGATGACAGTAACGATCAACGGCGCTACATATAATGTAACTCCTGATGCAAGTGGTAACTGGAGTGTAGACACAGAGACAGCTACGCCAGCGAGTGGTACTTTAGGAACATTCACAGACGGCAACACTTACCCAGTTGTAGCAACTGTTACAGACGAAACAGGCAACACAGCCACAGATGGTAGCACCGACGAGTTAGTGATAGACACAACTGATCCAACGACTCCAACAGTAGATGCTTTGACTTCTAACGATACGACTCCTGTTATCAGCGGAACGACAGGCACAGGGGCGGCATTGCCATCAGGTGAAACGATGACAGTAACGATCAACGGCGCAACGTACACAGTAACCCCTGATGCAAGTGGCAACTGGAGTGTAGATACAGAAACTGCTACGCCAGCGAGTGGTACTTTGGGAGCCTTTAGTGATGGTAACACTTATCAAGTAGTCACAACAGTAACAGACGGGGCAGGTAACAGTTCAACGGATGCGAGTTCAGACGAGTTAGTGATAGACACGACTGACCCAACGACTCCAACAGTAGTAAGTCAAACAACCTCAGACACAACACCAGTGATCAGCGGAACGACAGGCACAGGTGGAGCTTTGCCATCCGGCGAAACGATGACAGTAACGATCAACGGCGCTACATATAATGTAACTCCTGACGCAAGTGGCAACTGGAGTGTAGACACAGAGACAGCAACGCCAGCGAGTGGTACTTTAGGAACATTCACAGATGGCAACACTTACCCAGTCGTAGCAACTGTTACAGACGGAGCAGGCAACACTGCCACAGATGCGAGTACCGACGAGTTAGTTATTGA
>NZ_MIER01000008.1:0-308 GCF_003590315.1 Reichenbachiella sp. MSK19-1
AGGTATCTCCTGTAGCCAATGATATCGCTGCTGTTTCACTCACCTCTTGTCTACCACTAGGGCCATCGATCCAAACCGTCAACGGTACGCTTGTCTCTGTACTTACTCCTTGATTCACATACTGTACAGTAATTTGTTCTGTCGCTCCGAGTAACGGTGATGATGCGGGAATTTCCAAATCGATTGCCGCTAGGTCATGTGCAGGACGTTCATATACTTTAACATCATCTAGGTAAAAGGCATCACTGCTATACTCCCGCTCTCCAAAACGAATCTGGAACGTAGATGAAAAGTCTTGATCATTTGCT
>NZ_MIER01000009.1:0-1439 GCF_003590315.1 Reichenbachiella sp. MSK19-1
GCTAAAGGAGATATTAGGAGCAGATGAAGAGTTGACTTCAATGTTGTGATAGTAGGCTCTTTCGATACCTTGTTCGTTATATGCTGTGAGGGTGACGGGGTAGCTACCAGTGGCAGAGTATCTGATGTTGGTAGGGGCTGTTTCTTGACTAGAGAGCTGTGATACCTCACAATTTTTCTCGAAGGAGATGGCGGTAAGGTTTTGATCATTGAGTGTACCCGCCATTAGCGCGTAGGAAGCTTCGTGGTATAGTAGGTCTAACCCTATAGTGGTTGATAGTGTGTTGTAATCACCGAGGTTTTCGATGGTAGGGTTTGGGTTGTTGATAGAAGTTCCAAACTGCGCTCGGTATATATCTGCACTAGTGGTAGTAGCGAAGAAGGCTGCATAGCCTGTTTCATCTTGTTTTATGACTACACCAGCGGATTTTCCAATACCAGTTATGGGTGTTATTGTAGGAGAGTTGACCATTATGTCATTTCCAAAATCGAGGATAAAGGGGCCACTACCAACCGTGCTAAGGATGGCGAACCAGTTTTCGCTTTCATGGACTAGAGCTACATCAGAAGGGTATGCGCCAGATGTGGTATGAATTTTTGCGGAAGGCGTGTTTGAGATTGCGTCACCAAAATCAAGGACAATGACTCTAGAGCCAGTTCCGCCACCAGCAATGATGGCATATATATCTCCACTGTCATTTTGGATGATGTCGAGCGATCTTAGATCGCTGATTCCGTAATTATCGATTAGTTCGACCGAGGGTTCAGTATTTAGATCATCGCCAAAAGAGAGTCTAAAGACATCATTGTCATTATTGGTAACGATCGCCCACCAGTTTCCCTTTGTTTCGAACATTTTTATACCCTTAGGCGCAGAGATGCCTGTAGTGAGGAAGTCGGTTGCATCGATATTGGGAAAATCAGAGAAAGAGATTCTAGCAATATCATCGTTGTTGTAATCAGATACGAAGGCAAAAGCAGTTTCGCCATAGCTAGCCATAGCTAGGTCATATATAGCATCTACTTCGGAGATGTCGTTAGAAAACAGGATGCTACTAGAAGATAGGTAGCTTTGCGGGCAAAAGTCCCAGAAATAGGCTTGGGCATTAATGGAGTTGTTGCTTAGGGGGATGTTCTCCCCGATGCAGGAGGGAGATGATACTGTGGAGAAGCTGACTGTAGGCTCTATGGCTGATTGTACAGAGAGTGTTTTTTGAATGGTCTCACTACATCCCTGTAGGGTAGCGACAGTTAGTTCAACGAGGATGTCTTCTGTGACCAAGAAAGTAAAGCTAGGGTTTTGTATGTCGGCAGTACCTAGCCCTCCAAAATCCCAATCCCATGCTGTGATTTCATCATCTGTGATGGTTAGGTCTTCGCCTAGGAACTCAACAGGAATGTTTTCTACAGGGTCAGAAAAAGAGAAATCTGTTTTTGGGT
>NZ_MIER01000010.1:0-338 GCF_003590315.1 Reichenbachiella sp. MSK19-1
GGATTACACGACTTTGGCAACTGCCGCTGACAACTGTGGAACAGCCACAGTCTCACAATTCCCAGCCGTTGGAACAGTGGTTACTGCGAGCCAAGTTATCACACTGACCGCCACAGATGGTGCAGGCAACACGGAGACTTGTACCTTCAACGTGATCCCATCGGATGACACGAAACCTACGATCACTTGTCCTGCAGATCAGAATGTGAGTTTCGACGCGAGCTGTGAATATACACTGTTGGATTACACGACTATAGCAACTGCCGCTGACAATTGCGGAACTGCTACGATCACACAATCCCCAGCCGTTGGAACAGTGATTACGGCGAGCCAAGTTA
>NZ_MIER01000011.1:0-2045 GCF_003590315.1 Reichenbachiella sp. MSK19-1
CAACAATGATGTAGCCGCTGATGTTACCAAAACACACCTCACTGTTTGTGAAGGTGGTACTGGATATCCTAACGGTGCTATCGAATTGAACAACATCACTGTAGCGGGTGCCGCTGCTACCACGAACCTCGAGTACACTTGGTACTATGGCTCCTCAGTTGATGCAGCTAAAGTAATCACAGATGGTACTAGCATTTTTGCACAAAAAGGTATCACAGGCATAACGGCGGTTAATGTTGCTGGAGCAACTACTGAGAATATCCAAAACCTAAACAACGGTATATATACAGTAGTGGTATTGGATCAAAACTCAGGATGTGAAGCGGATCCTATTTCCGTCACCATCAACAACAACCCTCCGGCGGCTTATACAGCTACAGAGGATGCAACCCCAGGTGCTACGGTCAACAACTCCGTCTGTAATCTCGCAGAAACTATTTCTGGTGAATACAATGGTCAGATTACCATCACGCTGGACAATGGTGATCCTTTCACAAACTATACACTAGAGTGGTTCTCTGGATTGAATGACAATACTGGTCAAGAAATCGCTACCACTGTACCTGGAGCTGATGCGACTGTCAAAGGCGTGCTAAGCGAAATCCCTGGTGGGGACTATACCGTCAGAATCACAAATACGGTAACAGGTTGTTCTAACCTACAGTCCTTTGAAATCACCGATGAAGAAACTACAGTTGAAGTCAACAATGATGTAGCCGCTGATGTTACCGAAACACACCTCACTGTTTGTGAAGGTGGTACTGGATATCCTAACGGTGCTATCGAATTGAACAACATCACTGTAGCGGGTGCCGCTGCTACCACGAACCTCGAGTACACTTGGTACTATGGCTCCTCAGTTGATGCAGCTAAAGTAATCACAGATGGAGACAACATCTTTGACCTCAAAAACGGAAGTGCTACGGGTATTACTGCAGTAGCAGTTGCTGGAGCAACTACTGAGAATATCCAAAACCTAAACAACGGTATATATACAGTAGTGGTATTGGATCAAAACTCAGGATGTGAACACTAGAGTGGTTCTCTGGATTGAATGACAATACTGGTCAAGAAATCGCTACCACTGTACCTGGAGCTGACGCGACTGTCAAAGGCGTGCTAAGCGAAATCCCTGGTGGGGACTACACTGTCAGAATCACAAATACGGTAACAGGTTGTTCTAACCTACAGTCCTTCGAAATCACCGATGAAGAAACTACAGTGGAAGTCAACAATGATGTAGCCGCTGATGTTACCGAAACACACCTCACTGTTTGTGAAGGTGGTACTGGATATCCTAACGGTGCTATCGAATTGAACAACATCACTGTAGCGGGTGCCGCTGCTACCACGAACCTCGAGTACACTTGGTACTATGGCTCCTCAGTTGATGCAGCTAAAGTAATCGAAGACGGAGACAACATCTTTGACCTCAAAAACGGAAGTGCTACGGGTATTACTGCAGTAGCAGTTGCTGGAGCAACTACTGAAAATATCCAAAACCTAAACAACGGTATATATACCGTAGTGGTATTGGATCAAAACTCAGGATGTGAAGCGGATCCTATTTCCGTCACCATCAACAACAACCCTCCGGCGGCTTATACAGCTACAGAGGATGCAACCCCAGGTGCTACGGTCAACAACTCCGTCTGTAATCTCGCAGAAACTATTTCTGGTGAATACAATGGTCAGATTACCATCACGCTGGACAATGGTGATCCTTTCACTGATTACACCTTCGAATGGTTCACTGGACTAAACGATAACACAGGGCAAGAAATCGCTACTACTGTACCTGGAGCTGATGCGACTGTCAAAGGCGTGCTAAGCGAAATCCCTGGTGGGGACTACACTGTCAGAATCACAAATACGGTAACAGGTTGTTCTAACCTACAGTCCTTCGAAATCACCGATGAAGAAACTACAGTTGAAGTCAACAATGATGTAGCCGCTGATGTTACCGAAACACACCTCACTGTTTGTGAAGGTGGTACAGGATATCCTAACGGTGCTATCGAATTGAACAACATCACTGTAGCGGG
>NZ_MIER01000012.1:0-529 GCF_003590315.1 Reichenbachiella sp. MSK19-1
AACAGTAGTAAGCCAAACAACCTCAGACACAACACCAGTGGTCAGCGGAACAACAGGCACCGGCGCAGCATTGCCATCCGGCGAGACGATGACAGTAACGATCAACGGCGCAACGTATGCAGTCACTCCTGACGCAAGTGGTAACTGGAGTGTAGATACAGAAACTGCTACGCCAGCGAGTGGTACTTTGGGAACATTCACAGATGGCAACACTTATCAAGTAGTAGCAACAGTGACAGACGGAGCGGGTAACACAGCAACAGATGGTAGCACCGACGAGTTAGTTATTGACACGACTGATCCAACCGTACCAACAGTAGTAAGCCAAACAACCTCAGACACAACACCAGTGGTCAGCGGAACAACAGGCACCGGCGCAGCATTGCCATCCGGCGAGACGATGACAGTAACGATCAACGGCGCAACGTATGCAGTCACTCCTGACGCAAGTGGTAACTGGAGTGTAGATACAGAAACTGCTACGCCAGCGAGTGGTACTTTGGGAACATTCACAGATGGCAACACTTAT
>NZ_MIER01000013.1:2500-5185 GCF_003590315.1 Reichenbachiella sp. MSK19-1
AAGATAAGCGATACAGGGTGATAGCCCCGTACAGGTAAGCTTTTATACCGGGACAGTATCCTGAGTAGGGCGGAGCAGGTGAAACTCCGTTTGAATCTGCCGGCACCATCCGGTAAGGCTAAATACTCCTGAGAGACCGATAGTGAACTAGTACCGTGAGGGAAAGGTGAAAAGTACCTTGAATAAAGGGGTGAAATAGAACCTGAAACCGCACACCTACAAGCGGTCGGAGGCACCTAGTGTGCTGACGGCGTGCCTTTTGCATAATGAGCCTACGAGTTACTCTTCACTAGCAAGGTTAAGTCATTAAGTGATGTAGCCGGAGCGAAAGCGAGTCTGAATAGGGCGTATAGTTAGTGGAGGTAGACGCGAAACCCGGTGATCTACCCATGACCAGGTTGAAGTTGCAGTAACATGCAATGGAGGACCGAACCAGTTGACGTTGAAAAGTCTTTGGATGAGTTGTGGGTAGGGGTGAAAGGCCAATCAAACCGGGAAATAGCTCGTACTCCCCGAAATGCTTTTAGGAGCAGCGTGGAGGTTAAGTCTAACGGAGGTAGAGCTACCAATAGGACTAGGGGGAGTCAAATCCTACCAAATCCTGATGAACTCCGAATGCCGTTAGATATACTCTGCAGTGAGGGCATGGGTGCTAAGGTCCATGTCCGAGAGGGAAAGAACCCAGATCTACAGTTAAGGTCCCAAAATATATACTAAGTTGAACTAAGGCGGTTCAGTTGCCGAGACAGCCAGGATGTTGGCTTGGAAGCAGCCATTCATTTAAAGAGTGCGTAACAGCTCACTGGTCGAGCGACAGAGCATCGATAATAATCGGGCATCAAGTATATTACCGAAACTTAGAATTGTAATTTGTTACACTGGTAGGGGAGCATTCTAATCTGCGTTGAATGCGTGGCGTAAGCCATGCTGGAGCGTTTAGAAAAGCAAATGTAGGCATAAGTAACGATAATGCGGGTGAGAAACCCGCACACCGATAGACTAAGGTTTCCACGGCAATGCTAATCAGCCGTGGGTTAGTCAGGACCTAAGGCGAACCCGAAAGGGGTAGTCGATGGACAATGGGTTAATATTCCCATACTACCATACTCAGTGATGGGGTGACGGAGTAGTGAAAGCGCTGCGTGCTGACGGAATAGCACGTTGAAGGGTGTAGTTATAGAGACAGTAGGAAAATCCGCTGACTTTGATGAACCTGATAGTACAACAATCCTTCGGGAGCGTTGATATGCGCCTAATCAGACTTCCAAGAAAAACCTCTAAACTTATGGGTTTGGTACCTGTACCGTAAACCGACACAGGTAGTCAAGGAGAGAATCCTGAGGTGCTCGAGTGATTCATGGCTAAGGAACTAGGCAAAATCGCCCTGTAACTTCGGGAGAAGGGGCGCCCGCAGCAATGCGGGCCGCAGTGAAAAGGCCCAGGCGACTGTTTAACAAAAACACATGGCTTTGCGAAATCGAAAGATGATGTATAAGGCCTGACACCTGCCCGGTGCCGGAAGGTTAAGGGGGGGCGTTATCCTTCGGGAGAAGCGCTGAACTGAAGCCCCGGTAAACGGCGGCCGTAACTATAACGGTCCTAAGGTAGCGAAATTCCTTGTCGGGTAAGTTCCGACCTGCACGAATGGTGCAACGATCTGGGCACTGTCTCAGCCATGAGCTCGGTGAAATTGTAGTCGCGGTGAAGATGCCGCGTACCCGCAACGGGACGGAAAGACCCCATGAACCTTTACTATAGCTTCACATTGGTATTGGGTAAATGATGTGTAGGATAGCTGGGAGGCTTTGAAGCTGTGTCGCTAGGCATGGTGGAGCCATTGTTGAAATACCAGCCTTTATTTATCTGATGCCTAACCCTATATGGGGACATTGTGTGGTGGGTAGTTTGACTGGGGTGGTCGCCTCCAAAAGAGTAACGGAGGCTTTCAAAGGTACCCTCAGAACGGTTGGTAATCGTTCGTAGAGCGCAATAGCATAAGGGTGCTTGACTGTGAGGCCAACAAGCCGATCAGGTACGAAAGTAGGATATAGTGATCCGGTAGTTCCGCATGGAAGGGCTATCGCTCAAAGGATAAAAGGTACTCTGGGGATAACAGGCTGATCTCCCCCAAGAGCTCATATCGACGGGGAGGTTTGGCACCTCGATGTCGGCTCGTCACATCCTGGGGCTGGAGAAGGTCCCAAGGGTTGGGCTGTTCGCCCATTAAAGTGGCACGCGAGCTGGGTTCAGAACGTCGTGAGACAGTTCGGTCCCTATCTGTTGTGGGCGTAAGAAATTTGAGAGGCTCTGACTTTAGTACGAGAGGACCGAGTTGGACGAACCTCTAGTGTACCGGTTGTGGTGCCAACTGCACCGCCGGGTAGCTACGTTCGGTGAGGATAAGCGCTGAAAGCATCTAAGTGCGAAACCCTCCTCAAGATGAGATTTCTTTTAAAGGTCGTTATAGACGATAACGTTGATAGGCTGCAGGTGTAAAGGCAGTAATGTCAAAGCCGAGCAGTACTAATTACCTGTAAGCTTTTTATAACAGTGCAAGTTTTCTTTCTTTCATGACACAATGTCAAATCTATTATTTAGTACCTAGTACGAATATTTAGATAAATGACTTTAAGATATTAAAAATGTAATAGACATAAGTCTAGAAACTAGAATGTATTAATCTAG
>NZ_MIER01000014.1:0-2569 GCF_003590315.1 Reichenbachiella sp. MSK19-1
TCATCCACAGCACTATATTCATTCATATCTATAGTCAATATAGCGTGGTTGGTAGCATTGCCATAGCTACTAGACCTGCCTAAAGCCATCGCCACTCCTGAGCTGTTGGTAGACGCTCCCAGTGTCAATCTACCATTGTCCGCATTGGAGCTGTAACTCCAGCCCTCCAAATCAACTAACGCTCCTTGGTAACCGGTATAAACCGTATCTGGTAGATTGTTAAAATCAACAAGGTAGGGTAATCCATCAGTGTAGCTAGATATTTTTCGTGTCATGCTACGCAACGTATCATTAGACTGGATCAAATCACCAGTCAGTTCACTAAATACGGTCACTTCATAATTTCCTACTTCAGAAAAATCCATGTCAGCGGAGAAAGTGTAAGTCAAAGTATCTCCTGTAGCCAATGATGTTGCTGCTGTTTCACTCACCTCTTGTCTACCACTAGGGCCATCGATCCAAACCGTCAACGGTACGCTTGTCTCTGTACTTACTCCTTGATTCACATACTGTACAGTAATTTGTTCTGTCGCTCCGAGTAACGGTGATGATACGGGAATTTCCAAATCGAGTGCCGCTAGGTCATGTGCAGGACGTTCATATACTTTAACATCATCTAGGTAAAAGGCATCACTGCTATACTCCCGCTCTCCAAAACGAATCTGGAACGTAGATGAAAAGTCTTGATCATTTGCTGATAAACTATCTGCTAATGAATAGGCATTGACAGTAATCCATTCATTGTCTGCTCCTTTGTTAGCAGACCAATCATAGAACATTATCCATTCATCAGATGCTGATCCTCTGATATGAGCCCTGTCTTCTGTATAAGAAGACTCATACCTTTGTGAAAACCTAAAGTCAATCAAAATATCATCATCCACAGCACTATATTCATTCATATCTATAGTCAATATAGCGTGGTTGGTAGCATTGCCATAGCTACTAGACCTGCCTAAAGCCATCGCCACTCCTGAGCTGTTGGTAGACGCTCCCAGTGTCAATCTACCATTGTCCGCATTGGAGCTGTAACTCCAGCCCTCCAAATCAACTAACGCTGCTTGCTCACCGGTATAAACCGTATCTGATACATTGTTAAAATCAACAAGGTAGGGTAATCCATCAGTGTAGCTAGATATTTTTCGTGTCATGCTACGCAACGTATCATTAGACTGGATCAAATCACCAGTCAGTTCACTAAATACGGTCACTTCATAATTTCCTACTTCAGAAAAATCCATGTCAGCGGAGAAAGTGTAAGTCAAAGTATCTCCTGTAGCCAATGATGTTGCTGCTGTTTCACTCACCTCTTGTCTACCACTAGGGCCATCGATCCAAACCGTCAACGGCACACTGGTCTCCGTACTTACTCCTTGATTCACATACTGAACTGCGATTTGTTCTGTCGCTCCGAATAACGGTGATGATGCGGGAATTTCCAAATCGACTGCCGCTAGGTCATGTGCAGGACGTTCGCGCACTTTGACATCATCTAAGTAAAAATAGCGCGAGTTATATGTATCTCTTTCTCCAAATCTTACTTGAAATGTAGATGAGAAATTTTGATCATGCGCAACTAGAGAGTCTGTCAAAGGCAGTGTATTAACATCAACCCATTCATTATTTCCTCCACGGTTTTCGTGCCAATCATAGAATTCAATCCAATCATCTGTCTCAGACCCTCTGATGAACACACGGTTATGTGCATAAACGCCAGAGTATCGGTATGAAAACCGGAAATCTAATAATAGCTTATCCGTTGACGCATCATACGTACTCATGTCCATCGTCAGTACTGCAAAATTAGATGTTGTGTTTGACTCACTACGATACATCGACATGGCCTGTGTTTCGTTTTGCGAAAATTGACCAATAGACAATCGCCCATATTCAGAACTATTTTCATAACTCCAACCGGGCAACCCTATCAACTCTCCTTGATTTTGAGCATAAACTGTGTCTGCTAACAAATCAAAATCTGCTAAATAAGGCAGACCCCCGTTGTAAATAGATGGTTTTATTAAATAACCTCTCAACGTATCATTGGATTGCACCAAATCTCCCGACAGTTCACTAAATACGGTCACTTCATAATTTCCTGCTTCAGAAAAATCCATGTCAGCTGTAAAAGTATAGGTCAAGGTATCTCCTGTAGCCAAAGAGGTCGTGGAGGTTTCTCTTACCTCCTGTCGTCCGCTAGGACCATCGATCCAGACAGTCAACGGCACACTGGTCTCCGTACTTACTCCTTGATTCACATACTGAACTGTGATTTGTTCTGTCGCCCCGAGTAGTGCTGATGATGCAGGAACCTCCAAATCGACTGCCGCTAAGTCGTGTACGGGACGTTCATATACTTTGACATCATCTAGGTAAAAGGCATCAGTGCTATACTCCCGCTCTCCAAAACGAATCTGGAACGTAGATGAAAAGTCTTGATCATTTGCTGATAAACTATCTGCCAATGAATAGGCATTGACAGTAACCCATTCATTGTCTGCTCCTTTGTTAGCAGACCAATCATAGAGCATTATCCATTCATCAGATGCTGATCCTCTGATATGAACCC